>NZ_JADWYS010000002.1 GCF_015831345.1 Caenimonas aquaedulcis
CAGCGAAGCGAGTTTTTGCGGTGCCGCCGCCGGAGCAGTGAAAGCAGCGGAGTTTTTGCGGAGCAAAAACCGCCGCAGTATGAGCCCCTGCCGCCTACCGCCTGCCGCGACCAGCGCACGCTGCAGGATCCACGAAAGACCTGACTTCCACCCAACCCTCATGAAAGTGCAACCGCCCGGTAAAGTCGCGCCGCGGTTTCCTCCCATCTCGCTCCACATTTCCCCGCAAGGATGCGCGCATGGACCGCACTTCCTTTCCTCGCTTCGCACCCGCCCACGACACGCCGCTCGGGTTCGCGCATACAGGCGCGCCGGGCCTCGATGATTTCGACCACGCCGCGATGCGAACGCGGGCGCTGGCGTTGGGCGGCGGGAGCGGCATGGACGCCTCCTTGCGCGCCTACCTCTCGGGATACGGCATCGACGTGCGCACCGTGCCCGCCGGGGAGCAAATCCGCAAGCACCTCGTGCCCGGGCGAGTGGACCTGGTGCTGCTGGACCTCACGTCGCAACCGGACGAGGGCCTGCGGCTGTGCCCCTGGGTGCGGCAGGTCGTGCCCGACGTGCCCGTCATCGTGCTGGCGCCGCCGGACGACTTCACCTCGCGCGTGCTCGCGCTGGACATGGGCGCTGACGACAGCCTGGCCCGGCCATTCGAATCGCGCGAGCTCGTGGCGCGCATCCACGCGGTGATGCGCCGCCACCGGCCGCGCGTCACGGCAGCCAACGCGGACACCTTCGACGACTGGACCTTCGACCGCACGCAGCGGCAGCTCGTGATGCGCAGCGGCGCCGTGGTGCGGCTCTCGGCTTATGAAGGCCGTCTCCTGTCGGCGCTGATCGAGCACCCGGGGCAGGTACTCGGCCGCGAGCGCCTGCTGGGGCTGGCGCACGGATCGGCGCGGCAGGTGACGTACCGCAGCGTGGATCTCGCGATCTCGCGGCTGCGCGCGAAGATGGGCGACGACGCCGATGCGATGCCGGCGATCCGCACGATCCGCGGCGAAGGTTACCTGTTCAGCGCACCTGCGCCTTCCACATCGGCTCGGCAGGCCGGGGGATGACTTCGCCCCACGGGAAAGCGCGCCATGCGATTTTCCTGTTTAATGCCCGCACGAAGTTTTGAGAGGCGAGGCGTGCGATGGCTCTGGTGAAGGCTTACGAAGAAATCGCGAACCCGCGCGTCCGGAAATCTTTCGCGAACGCATTTTCCGGCTGGAGCACGCATTTCATCGACGTGCCCGCGGACAAGGCCATCGACTCGCCGATGGCCTTTCTCGCCGAGGGCGACCCGGACCACGTGCTGCGCGCGCACTTTCACCAGGTCGACCAGTTCCAGGTCGTGTACAGCGGCCACGGCACGCTCGGCCGCCACGCGGTGGGCCCGGGCACGATCCATTTCTCGCGCGCGTACACGCCGTACGGCCCGATCCACGGCAACGCGCCGGGCGGCCTGGGCTATTTCACGCTGCGCGCGCACCGCGACCCCGGCGGCCAGTACCTGCCCGAGGGCCGCGAGGCGCTGGACAGTGTCGGCGGCCGCGCCCCCTGGCAGGTCACGACGACCGCGGATTTCGCCCTGGAGACCGGCGAAGACGGAGTCGCGATGAAGGCGGTAGAAGCATTGACCGGACACGCGGGCCTGGGCGGCTGGTCGGTGAAGCTGGCGGCAGGCGCGAGATGTTTCGCGCCGAGTCCGCGGGATGGCGAAGGCCAGTACGTCGTCGTGATGGACGGCGCGATCCGCCATGCGGGCCGCCTGCTCGCGAGTCCCGCGGTCGCCTGGATTGCCGGCGATGAAGACGCATTCGAATTGGTCGCCGGCCCCGCGGGCATGCGAGGAGTGATCCTGAATTTCCCCCAGTCCGGTCCTGCTGCCAGCACGGCAGGCGCAATGCCCTCGGCCAACGCCGCTTCGAAGGTCTGGGTGTGCGTCGTCTGCGGGTTCACGTACGACGAGGCGGAGGGCCTGCCGGAAGAGGGCATCGCGCCGGGCACGGCCTGGGCGAACGTGCCCGAGACCTTCGGGTGCCCGGACTGCTCGGCCACCAAGGCCGACTTCGAGATGGTCGAGGTCTGAGCGCCTTCAGCCCGCCGCGATCAGGTCCGCGGCCTTCTCCGCGACGGCGATCGTCGGGATGTTCGTGTTGGAGGATGGGATCGTCGGGAACACCGACGCATCGACCACGCGCAGGTTCGCCAGGCCGCGCACGCGCAGCTGCGGATCGACCACCGCCATCTCGTCGTGCCCCATGCGGCAGGTGCCCACCATGTGCCAGCTCGTCTGCACGGTGGACTTGATGTAGTCCACCACCGTCGCCTCGTCGTGCACGACGGGGCCGGGGCGCGTCTCGCGCACGATCAGCTTCTTCAGCGCCGGCTGCGCCGCGACCTCGCGCGCGATGCGGATGCCCTGCACGTACATCCGCAGGTCGTGCTCGTCGCTGAGGTAGCGCGGGTCCATCGCGGCCTGCTCGTTCGGGTCCGGCGACTTCACGTGCAGGCTGCCGACCGAACGCGGGTTGAGGATGCCGATGGAAATCGTGAAGCCCGGGAAGGCGTCCATGCCGAGCTTGGGCGTGCGCGCGTAGCGGTCCTTGCCCGAGAAAGGCTGCAGCCGCAGCAGCAGGTCCGCGCGGGGGCTCTGCGGGCTCGCGCGCAGGTTGGTTTGCGCGGTGGACGACGAGATGGTGAGCAGGCCTTCGCGCTTGAAGAGGAAGCGCAGCCCTTCCTTCATCTTGAGCCACGGGCTGCGCGCGATGTCGTTGATGGTGATGTGCTGGTTGCACTCGAAAGTGAGGCGCGTGGCGGTGTGGTCGCGCAGGTTCTCGCCGACGCCGGGCAGGTGGTGGGTGACGGCGATGCCGCGCGCTTGCAGGATCTGCGCATTGCCGACGCCCGACAGCTCCAGCAGCTTGGGCGTGTGCAGCGCGCCGGCGGACAGGATCACTTCGCGATGCGCCGTCGCGTGGTGCTTCGCGCCGTCGGCGACGTAGTCCACGCCTGTCGCGCGCGTACCCTCGAAGTGCACCTGCGTCGCGAGCGCGCCCGTGACGACGGTGAGGTTGGCGCGGCCCTGCGCCGGTCGCAGGTAAGCGACCGCCGTGCTGCTGCGAAAACCCTTGCGCGTCGAATACTGGCTGTAGAAGGTGCCCTCGTAGCTCTCGCCGTCGTTGTAGTCCGCGCGCCTCGGGCTGCCGGCCTGCTCGCACGCATCGATGAAGGCGTTGGACAGCGGGTCGAAGTCGCGCAATTGCGTGCAGCCCACCGGCCCGCCGTGCCCGCGCACGCGTGGGTCGCCCGAGGGAAAGTCTTCGAGCTTCCGGAAGTAGGGCAACAGATCGGCGTAGCTCCAGCCGTTGCAGCCGCGCGTGGCCCACGCGTCGTACTCCGCGGGGTCGCCGCGCACGTAGAGGTTGCCGTTGATCGAGCTCGAGCCGCCCAGCACCTTGCCCTGCACCCAGAGCTGGCGCTGGCCCTTGAGGAAGGTCTGCGGCTCCGTCATCAGGGGCCAGGTCAACCGCTCGTCGCGCAGGATGTTCGCGACGAGGATCGGCACGTGGATGTTGTAGTTGCTGTCCTTGCCGCCGGCTTCCAGCAGCAGCACCGTGTGGCGGCCGCCTTCGCTCAGGCGGTTGGCGAGCACGCAGCCGGCCGAGCCGGCGCCGACGATGACGTAGTCGAAGCTCGCGCCCGACGGTTGCGCGCCGCTGGCCATGGCGGGCTCAGGCGGCGCGGACGAGGGCGCGTTCGGGCCAGACGCCGCCGAGCGCGCGCGTGGCCTGCGCCGCCGCGTCGCGCAGCGGGCCGCTCATCTTCTCCAGCGCTTCGGCCGAGAAGCGCTCGCGCGGGCCGGACAGCGACATCGAGCCGACGAGCGAGCCGCCCGCGCCGAACACCGGCACCGCGAGCGAGGCGCAGGCCGGATCGCGTTCGCCGAAGGAGGTGTGGATGAGCGGGACGTCCGCCGTGCCGTTGGGCGCGTTGCGGAAGGCGCGCAGCACCTTGCCCGGTGCGCCGCGGTCGATCGGGAGCAGGTCGCCGGAGCGCAGGCGGTCGAGCGTGGAGTGGTGGGAGTCGACGCGCAGCAGGCACAGGCGCGTGGTTTCGTCGTGCCACACATGGAAGGACGGGCTCTCGGTGCCGGCGTCCGCCAGTTGCTGCATGAGCGGCATGATGTAACGCTCGAGATGGTGCGTGGCTTCGAAGGCGCGGCCCAGGCGGAAGGCGAAGGGGCCGAGCGCATACTTCTGGTCGGAGCGGCGCACGACCAGCGTGCTGCGCTCCAGCGAGGCGATGAGGCGCAGCAGCGTGCTCTTGTACATGCCGGTCTGGCGCGCCAGCTCCGCGAGCGACATGGGCGCCGCGTTGGCCTCCAGCGTGGCGACGATGGTCAGCGCGCGGTCCACGGCGGCGGCCCCGTCTTTCTTGGTCTCGAATTCGGCTTCGGGTGTAGTGGTCATGTGTTCTGTACAGCGGATCGCTCATTCTAATATTGCGCTAACCCGGCTGTAAAGCGCCCGGTCGCCAGTCCGGGTCCCGCAGGGACGCCGCGATGTGCTCGTCCAGACAGCGAATGCTGCGCGAATCGGCTCCGCGCTGGGTGAGGCCGAGCCGGTCGAAGTACTCCAGCACCTCGATGGCGAGGTTGCGCCCGATGCCGGTGAAGTCGCGGTAGTCGGCGATGGTGAAGTCGGCCTGGCCGCGCGCGCGGGCCAGCGCGACGATCGCTTCGGCCAGTTGCGCGAGGGCCGGCCTCGGCAGGAAACGGTCGGTGGCGATGCGGACCATCTCGCCCGAGACCTGCCGGTGCTTGAGCAGGTCGCGCAGCGCAGGCTCTTCGACGCCGCTGCGCGCGGCGACCTCGCGCAGCAGCGGGATGTTCACGCCGAGCGTGGCGTACAGCGGCTCGAGCTGTTTCCACAGCCCGGCATCCCCGGCGCGCGCGGCGGGCTGGTGGCCGGGCAGTCGCACGAGCGAGCCGCGCACGTCCACCGCGCCCGCGGCGGCCATCGCGCGCAGCAGCGCCAGCGCCTCCTTGTGCGCCAGCTTCGGAAAGGCCTTGCGCAGCAGCCGGTCGGTGTCCATTCCGGCCGCATGCGGGGTGGCGCCATGGAAGGCGCGCAGGGTCGAAAGCAGCGTGTCCTCCAGGGCCTGCAACGCGGCCGCGCTGAACGCGCCGGCCTGGTCGCCGCCGGGCAGGGCAGCCCGCGAGCTGTCCAGCAGCGCCTGCATCGCGGCGGGGGTGAGATTGAAGGTGCGGCGGAAGGCCTGTACGCCGACGCCATGCGGGCTCGCGTCCAGCAGGCGCGTCCAGGCGGCCTGCGCATCGGCTGCTTCCAGCGCCGCCAGCCGCGTGTCGCGCGCCTCGCGCCGGCCCCGCGGATGCAGCGCGAAGGGATCGACGATGCGGCCCCCGCCCAGCGTGACCTGGGCCGACGGGTCGCGGATCACGAAGCGGTCTCCCAGCACCGCCGAGACCGGCTTGTCCAGCGCGAACTGGACGATCGCGGCGTGCCCGGGCGCGAGCACGTCGCCCGGCATCACGACGCGTGCGAGCACGTCTGCCGTCCCGATGTGGAAGTGCACCGGGTCCCAGTGGCGCAGCGGCTTCCTGTCGGACGCCAGCAGCCGCAGGTGCGCGTCCACGCGCTGGGTGGCCGCATGCGCGTGCGGGGCGACCAGCCACATGCCGCGTCCGGCCTGCGCCGGCGTCGCCCCCGCGATGTTGATGGCGCACCGCTCGCCGGCGCCCGCGCGTTCGCCCGCGTGCCCCCGCTGGTGGATGCCGCGCACGCGCACCGGCAGGCCCGACGGCGACACGACGAGCTTGTCGCCGAGGGCCAGCTCGCCGTCGTGCACGGTGCCGGTGACGACGGTGCCACTGCCGCTCGCGGAAAAGGAGCGGTCGATGGTGAATCGAAAGCCGCGGCCCTGGCGCGCCTGTGTGGCGCGCGCCGCGGCGGCATGGGCGAGCAGCTCCTGCAATGCCTCGATGCCGAGCCCGCCGGGCGCCGAGACCTCCAGCACCGGCGAGCCCGCGAGCGCCGTTCCCGCGAGCAGCGCCGCCACGTCCGCCCGCACCTGCGCGACGCGCTCGGGCGCCACGCGGTCCACCTTGGTGATCACCGCCACGCCCGAGGCGACGCCGAAGAGATCCAGGATGTGCAGGTGCTCGCGCGTCTGCGGCATCGGGCCGTCGTCGGCCGCGACCACCAGCAGCGCGAAGTCGATGCCGGCCACGCCCGCGAGCATGTTGTGGATGAAGCGCTCGTGGCCCGGCACGTCGACGAAGGCGAGCGAGGCGCCCGTGGGCAGCGTGGCATAGGCGAAGCCGATGTCGATCGAGATGCCGCGCGCCTTTTCCTCCGGCAGCCGGTCCGTGTCGACGCCCGTCAGGGCCTTGACCAGCGTGGTCTTGCCGTGGTCGATGTGGCCGGCGGTGGCGACGATCATGGAAGGGGCATTTGAGGGTAAACGCCAGCGGCCCCGAGGCTTGACAGGCGTGTTGTCATTCTATCCAATGGACCTCTGAAAAGAAAACGGTTGTTCTGTCAGTCAGAACAAAACCGGAGCAGGATGGCCACAGCCCACTGGAGACAGATGATGCAAAGAGCAATCGCGAATTTCAAGGCAGCGCTGATAATGGTAGCGCTAGCAGCGACATCGTTCCTGGCACCCGGACAGGCCCGCGCGCAGGGCGCGGGGGACTACCCGAACCGGCCGATCAACATGGTGATCCCCTTCGCCGCCGGCGGCGGGACGGACGTGGTGGGGCGCTTCATCGCCACCGCGCTCTCCGAGGTGCTGAACCAGCCGGTGGTGGTGCTCAATCGCCCGGGCGCCGCCGGCGTGCTGGGCACGCAGGTCACGAAGGCCGCGCCGGCGGACGGCTATACCTTGATGTTCACGTCGCAATCCATCGTCACGCAGTCCTACGAGCCCGAGGCGAAGGCTTCGCACCGGGACTTCATCCTCATCGGCATGTTGAACCAGGATGCATTCGGGCTGGCCGTGGAGAAGTCGGCGAAGTGGCGCACGCTCAAGGAATTCATCGACGACGCGAAGAAGCAACCCGGCGCACTGAGCGTGGGCACGACGGGCTTCGGCTCGGCGACCTACATGCAGATCCCGCTGCTGGAGAAGGCGGCGGGCATCAAGCTGAACCCCATCCCCTACAACGGCAGCGCCGGCTTCCAGACGGCGGTGCTCGGCAAGACGGTGGATGCGGCCGGCGTCGTGATGGGCGACGCGGCCGCGCTGCTGAAGGGCGGGCAACTGCGCATGCTGGGCATCATGTCCGCCAACCGGCTGGAGATGTTCCCGGACGTGCCGACCTACCGGGAACTCGGCGTGAACGTGGACTTCATCTTCTGGCGCGGCCTTTTCGTGCACAAGGACACGCCCGCGCCCATCGTCGCGGCCCTGCGCACGGCGGTCGGCAAGGTGGCGCGCAGCCCGGCCTTCAAGGACAAGATGGTCAACGCGAGCTACATCCCTGCCGCCATCGTGGACGATGCCGAGACGCATGCCTTCATCCGCAAGGAAGAGGGCATCGTGGAAGAGGTGCTCAAGTCGCTCAAGCCCGCCGCGAAGTGAGGCGGCCCGGCCCCAAGAAAACCGAAATCTCTCCTTGTTAATAGCGAAAGCGCGCCATGTACATTGAACAGAAAATCAACGGCATCCTGGACAGGATCGGTCCGACCTTCGACGACGGCATCAGCTTCAGGCTGCTCACCGTGCACGACGGCGCCGCGGATGTGGCGCTGGTGGTGGCGCCCGATGCGTGCGAGGAGTGCATCGTCCCCGACTCCATCCTCGAATCGATCCTCCTCAAGGAGATCAGGAAGCAGCTGCCGATGATGCGGCAGGTCAAGGTCACACGTTCGTCCCCAGAGAAAGGAATACAGGCATGACTGAATTCGCGGGATCCCTACGGGTCCACAACCCGGTGGCCACCAAGGCGCCGCTCTACGTGAAGTCCGCCGAGCGCCAGGGCACCCTCGCGGGCAAGCGCATCGGGCTCATCTGGAACGGCAAGCCCGGCGGCGACGTCGCGCTCGACGTGCTAGAGGAACACCTGGGCAAGCGCTACCCGGACGCCACCTTCTGGCGCTCCGACTGGTACAGCTACCCCTTCACCGACGGCCAGCTGCAGCAGATCGTCGATCACTGCGACGTGGCCATCGGCACGACCGGCGACTGAGGAAGTTGTACGTCGTGGCTTGTCACCGACACAGTCAAACTGGAAGGTAGGCAAGTCCCGGCAGTGGCTCTGGTTTCGGAGCCCTTCCAGGAGATCGCAAGAATGACGGCCGAGTCGGCCGGGCTGGGCAACCTGCGCATCGGCGGGTTGCGCACTTCGGCATTGAGCAACCTCACGCCCGAGGAAATTCGCGCGGCGACGGAGCCTGCGCTGGAGGAAGTCATCGAGGGCCTCACGAAGGCGCTGAAGTACCCCGGCATGGTGGACGAAGCGCCGACGGAGACGGGCGACGTCGTGAGCTTCGAGGTGTTCGAGGGCGTGGGCGGCGAGTCGCCGTGGGACGTGATGAACGGCGCCTTCCTCGAGTTCGGCTGGAGCGACGGCCTGCCGATCGTGCCGCCGACGGAGGAGCGCGTGAATGCGCTCCTCGCGACCACGAAGCAGGGCCCCGACGACATCATCGGCATCCTCGAGCCGGGCATGGGCCTGTGCACGGTGCGCAAGATCGCGATCAACGCGGCGATGGCCGGCTGCCTGCCGCGCCACAAGCCGCTGCCGATCCTGATCGCCGCGGTGAAGGCGCTGTGCGACCCGCGCATGCTGTTCCGCGTGATCGCGTGCTCGACGGGCCCGCATGCGCCGATGATGATGATCAACGGCCCCATCCGCAAGGAGATCGGCCTGAACTGCGAGGGCGGGGCGCTGGGCCCGGGGTCGAAGTCGCACACGAACACCGTGCTGGGCCGCGCGCTGCGCCTCATCATGATGAACGTAGGCTATGCGTACCTGGGCACGGGCGACATGGACACCATCGGCTCGCCCAACAAGTACAGCATGTGCCTGGGCGAGAACGAGGAGGAGAGCCCGTGGGCGCCGTACCACGTCGATGCGGGGCACAAGAAGAGCGACAACGCGGTGACCATCTTCGGGGTGGAATCGCAGCTGGAGATCTTCGACCTGCAGAGCGACACGCCCGAGGGCATCCTGCAGACCTATGCCGGGACGATCCCCTGCATCGGCTCCTGCTCGACGCGCTACTGGCTCTACAGCGAGCGCTGGGCCGACAACTGCATGCTGATGTCGCCCGACCATGCGAAGGTGTTCACCGCGCATGGCTGGACGAAGGAGGACATCCAGTACTACATCTTCCAGAACGCGCGGCTGCCGGCGAAGTTCTTCAAGAACGCGGTGGAGATCCCCCGTTCGCGTCACGGGACGCGCTGGGTGTTCGATGCGCCCGACGAAGAGCTGATCCAGATCGCGGGCGCGCCGGACTGGTTCCGCATCATCGTGACGGGGATGGCGGCGGGGAAGAGCTCATATACGACCGGTACCGGCAAGGCTGTGACCGTGAAGATCGGGGATTGAAGGCAGGACAGCCGGACGCAGAATTCGCAGAAGTTACGCAGAATGAAGCCCAGAAAATGCAGTTGAATTTTAAAAATCAAAAATGCATTTGAATTTTTCTTGTCTTCTTCTGCGTAACTTCTGCGAATTCTGCGTCCTTGCCCCCGAATTGAATTGATATAGGAAAGAAATGGATTTTGTTTTCAGCCAGGAAGACGAGCAATTGCGGGCCGACGTGCGCGCTTTCATCAAGCAGCACGTCAATCCCGACGTCATCCGCGAGTTCCAGGAGTTCCGCGAGGGTGGCGCGAGAGGCCCGCACCTGCGCGAGCTCTTCGACAAGCTGCGCGAGCGCGGCTGGGTCGCCATCAGCTGGCCGAAGAAGTACGGCGGCCAGGGTGGCTCGCGCATCGCGCAGTACCTGATCGAAGAGGAATTCCTGCGTGAAGGCGGCGGCCTGCGCGTCGCCGGCGGCGGCACGGGCTCGCCCGCGATCCTCGCATCCGGCACCGATGCGCAGAAGGACCATTACATCCCCGGCGCCATCGCGTCCGAAGTGGTGTTCTGCCAGGGCTACAGCGAGCCGCATTGCGGCACCGACCTCGCAGGCATCCGCTGCCGCGCGACGCGCATGAGCGGACCCGACGGCGACAAGTTCGTCATCAACGGCCAGAAAATCTTCACCACCAACGCGCAGAACTCCTCGCACATCTTCCTGCTCGCGCGGACCGACCCGCAATCGAAGCGCCAGGCGGGCTTGTCCGTTTTGCTGGTGCCGATGAACACGCCGGGCATCACGGTCCGCGCACTCTGGACGGTGCAGAGCGATCCGCCCGCGCCCGTCAAGACCACCTACGGCGAGATCCGCACCAACGAAGTGTTCTTCGACAACGTCGAAGTGCCGGCCTCCTGCCTGCTCGGCGAGGAAGGCGACGGCTGGAACGTCGCGCAGCGCGGCCTGAACCTGGACCGCGTGGGCGCGTGGCGTTACCTCATCTCGGTGCACCTGGACGAGGACATCGTGAATTATTTGAAGGAAGGCGGCGACGCGACGAAGCACCTGCGCGACGACGCCGCGGTGCGCAACACCGTCGCCGACCTGTGGACCGAAGGCCAGATGTGCCGGCTGATGACGATGCGCAGCATCTCCATCGACCAGAGCGGCAAGCCCTTCGTCTACGAAGGATCGGCAGAGAAGGTGGCAGGCCCGGAGCACGGAGTGCGCGCGACCGAGGCGATCAGCCAGATCCTAGGGCCGCACGCGCAGCTTCTCAGCAGCTCGCGCCACACGATCGAAAGCGGCTTGTTCGCGCACAACCTGCTGGGCGCCTTCCAGTCCACCGTCAACCACGGCAGCGTGCAGGTGATGCGCGACCAGGTGGCGCGCAAGGCGCTGGACATGCCGCGCAGCGGCATCAAGACCGCGCGCAAGGAAGCCAGGCAGGAGGCGAAGCCATGAACGTCCTGCTCGATGATGAAGAACAGTTGATCAAGACCTCGGCCGGGGAATTCCTCGCGGCCGAATCCACGCCCGCCGTCGTGCGCGCGGCCGAGAAGGATCCGCTTCGCTACTCGAAGCCGCTGTGGAACAAGTTCGCCGACCTCGGCTGGCTCGGCATCTCGCTGCCCGAGGCCCAGGGCGGCCAGGGCCTGCCGTGGTCGTACACGGGCCTCGTCTTCGAGGAACTTGGACGCTATATCGCGCCGCTGCCGGTGCACGCGACGCTGGTGCCCGCGCTGGTGATCGCGAAACACGGATCGGAGCAGCAGAGGCAGGCGCTGCTGCCGCGCGTCATCGACGGCAGCCTGATGCTGAGCTGGGCGCTGCAGGAGAAGGACGGACGCTGGAGCAAGGACGCCGTCGCGATGAAGGGCCGCCTGGAGGGCGGGCATGTCGTGCTGACCGGCGCCAAGCATTTCGTCGACAACTTCGGCAACGCGGACCAGTGCCTCGTCGTGTTCCGCATGCAAGGCGGCAAGGGCGGACTGCGCGCGATCCTGGTCGACACGAAATCCGCCGGCATCCAGGCGGAGGAACTGGTGCCGACCACCAAGGACCGCGAGGACTTCGTGCGCTTCGAGAGCGTGCGCGTGCCCGAGGCCAACCTGGTCGGGCAGGGCGACGCCGTCATCGACGACCTGATGGACTACGCCGCGGTGCTTTTCGCCTCGCTCATGGAAGGCGCCGCGCGGCGTGCGATGGAGATGTCCATCGCCTACGTGAACGAGCGCGAAGCCTTCGGCCAGCCGATCGGCTCCTTCCAGGCGATCCAGCACATGGCCGCCGACATGCTCAATGGCGTGGACGGCACGCAGCTGCTCACGCGCGAGGCGCTGTGGCGCATCAGCGAGGCGCTGCCCGCGCGCGTGGAAGTGGCGCAGGCCAAATCTTTCGGCAACGTGAAGTGCCTGTACGTCGTGCGCTGCTGCCAGCAGCTGCACGGCGGCATCGGCTTCATCGTCGACACCGACATCAACCTCTGGTATCGCCGCGTCACCTCCTGGAGCATGCGCGCAGGCACGACCTACGAACACCGGCAGCTCATCGCAGCCGCGCTGCTCGACACGCCCGGCAAGGTCCGCCTGGGCATGACGCAGCAACTGCCCTCCACCTCCTGAGGCCTCCCATGTTCACCTCCGACCGCTACTGCGACATCGTCTACACCGACGAGACCATGCGCGAAGGCATGCAGATCGAAGACGCGTCCATCCCGGTCGCGGACAAGATCGCGCTGCTCGATGCCCTGTCGGAGACGGGCCTGGAGCGCATCATGGTCGGCTCCTTCGTCAGCGCGAAGTACACGCCGCAGATGCGCCACATCGAGGAGATCGTGACGGCGTTCAAGCCCAAGCCCGGCGTGATCTACACCGCGCTCGCGCTCAATCCGCGCGGCCTGGAGCGTGCGCAGGAGTTCATGCCGCCGCTGTCCAACGAGCAGGGCCGCCGGCGACCGCGCCTGTACTGCCACATGTGCGACGTCTTCGTGCGGCGCAACGCCAACAAGGGCCAGGCCGACGAGATGGCGACCTGGAAGCCGACCATCGAAAAGGCGAAGGCGGCCGGCGTGGCCGAAGCGACGATCGGCCTGAACGCGATCTTCGGCTCCAACTTCATCGGCGACATCCCGGTGGACCTGGGCATGAAGATGTTCGAGCTGCAGCATTCGCTGTGGGACGAAGCGGGCATCACCGTCAAGCAGATCATCCTGTCCGACCCCATGGGCTGGTGCCATCCCGCCAAGGTCACCGAGTACTTCACGCGCATCAAGGCGAAGTGGCCGGACATCACCGACTTCTCGCTGCACGTGCACAACACGCGCGGCATGGCGATGCCCTCGATCTATGCCGCGCTGATGGCGCTCGGCAAGGACGACGTGCTGCGTCTCGAAGGCACCGTCGGCGGGATCGGCGGCTGCCCCTACTGCGGCAACGGCGTCGCGACCAACATGGTGCCCACGGAGGACCTCGTGCACATGCTGGACGGCATGGGCTACACCACCGGCGTGCGCATCGACAAGCTGATCGAGTGCTGCCTGATGGTGGAAAAGATGATCGGCCGCCAGACGATGAGCCATGTCGCGAAGACGGGTCCGCGCCCGGTCGATCCGAAGGATTTCTACGACGCGAACACGCCCTTCGTCGAGACGATGGCGCACGCGCAGCATTTCAGGGTCGGGCCCTCGGCGTACGAGGGCGCGATCTCGCCGTGGAAGGAGCCGGTGACGAGCCTCTATCGCGATCGCATCGATCGCGGACTTCCCGCGTACGAACTCGACGGCAGCTTCCCGTGGGACGAGCCGTGGGTGCCGAAGCCGCAACGTGCGGCAACCGCGAAATAGGGCGCGTGACGTCCATCCGTCTTCCCATCCACCCGACTTTCCAGGACCCTTCACGATGACGATCCCCTACCTCGTCGGCGACCTCGTTGCCGAATTCATCGCCGCCTGCGGCGTCAAGTCCGCCTTCGGCATCATCTCCGTGCACAACATCCCCATGCTCGACGCCGTCCAGCGCCAGGGCAAGGTGGGTTTCGTGATGGCGCGCAACGAGATGGGCGCGGCGCATATGGCCGACGGCTACGCGCGCGCCAACGGCGGCCTCGGCGTCGTGTTCAGCAGCACCGGCCCCGGCGCGGCGAATGCCGTCGGCGGCATCGTCGAAGCGAACTTCGCGGGCACGCCCGTCCTGCACATCACCGGCCAGAGCCCCTACATGGCCATCGGGCGCGGGCAGGGCGGCGTGCACGACGTGCCGGACCAACTGGGCATGCTCAAGTCCGTGTCCAAGGCGGCCTTCCGCATCAATTCGCCGAAGGAAGCGCTGGGCGTGCTGACGAATGCGGCCGTGACCGCGCTGTCGGGCCGGCCCGGTCCCGTCAGCGTCGAAGTGCCGTTCGACGTGCAGCGCACGGAAATCGCGCGGCCTGCCGTGTTCGACAACTTCCAGCTGCCGCTGCCGCCGAAGCGCGTGCCCGAAGGCGCGGAGCTCGACAGGCTGGTGGAGCACATCGCGAAGGCCAGGCGCCCGATGCTGTGGCTCGGCGCCGGTGCGCGTGAAGCCTCCGAAGGTGCGCGCCGCCTGGTGGAGATGGGCTTTTGCGCGATGAACAGCAACGCCGCGCACGGCGTGGTGCCCGACGACCACCCGCGCAGCTTCGGCGCGTTGAACGGCAGCCTGAGCAGCCGGCCCGACCCGATCGTCGAAGGCGTGCTGCAGAAGTCCGACCTGATCCTCGTGGCGGGTTCGCGCCTGCGCACCAACGAAACGCAGGACAACAAGGCCAGGCTGCCGAAGAACCTGGTGCAGATCGACATCGATCCGGCCGCCAACGGGCGCACCTATCCGAGCGAGCTCTTCGTGTGCGCCGACACGGCGGCGACGCTGAACCTGCTCGCCGACAGGCTCAAGGGCAAGCTGAACGTCGACAAGGGCTTCCTCGATGAAGTCGCCACCGCGAAGGTGATGGCCAACGAATCGTTCCGCAAGACGCTGGGCCCCTATGCGACGCTACCGGACAAGCTGCGTGCCGTGATGCCGCGCGACTGCATGTGGGTGCGCGACGTGACGCTCAGCAACGGCTCCTGGGGCAACAAGGTCTTCCAGGTCTACAACCCGCGCGACGGCATGTACCCCATCGGCCTGGGCATCGGCCCCGGCCTGCCGCTCGGCGTGGGCGCCGCGGTGGCGGCGACGGCGCAGGGCCGCAAGACGGTGATGATGTCCGGCGACGGCGGCTTCGCCGTGAACCTGCCCGAGCTGCTGACGGCCGCGCAGGAAAAGGTCGACATGGTGATCCTCATCATGAACGACAACGGCTACGGCGTGATCAAGCACATCCAGGACGGCGGCTACGGCGGCCGGCGCTGCTACGGCGACCTGCTGCCGCCCGACTTCCAGAAGCTCGCGGAAGCCGCGCACATGCCGCACCTGCTCGCGAAAAGCATCGACGAAGTGGCGAGCCAGGTCGCCAGGGGCCTGGCGATGAAGGGACCGGTGATGGTCGAAGTGCAGATGGACAGCATCGGCCCCTTCCCGAACTACATCTCGCCGCCGCCCGTGAAGATGTGATCGACCGCGCCAGGAAGGAGCCGCCATGTCGCTGAACATTCCGCATCCCCCGTTCAACCCGAACCGCGTGCGCGTGTACTGGCAGCCCGGCTGCACCTCGTGCCTGCGCACCAAGGAATTCCTCACCAAGCAGGGCATCGACTACGACTCGGTGAATGCGCAGAACAACCCGGAGGCGCGCGCGGAGCTGCAGCGCCTGGGCTCGCGCAGCCTGCCCACCGTGTCGCTCGGAGACAAGTACACGCTGTGCCAGTCCTTCGGCGACGTGCTGAAGTTCCTCAACCTGGACATGAAGCTGCTCAGCGAGCCGCTGCCGGCGCCGGAGCTCTTCAGGAAGCTCGACATGATCCTCACCGCCGCGGCGCGCTACACGCGTCAGTTTCCCGCGGACAAGCTGGACGTGGAATTCCGCGAGCGCAAGCGCACGGTCGGCAACACCTGCTTCCACGCGTTCCGCGTCGCGGAAATGGGCCTCGAGGCCTGCGAGGGCAAGCCGCTCGTCAACAGCGGCTTCACCGATCTCGCCTCCCCGGAATGGTCGTTCGACGACATTGCCGACTGGGGGCTCGAGGTGCGTGACCGGCTCAACGCCTGGTGGGCGAAGCAACCGGGCACCGACATCAGCTACAAGGTCGAAACCTACTACGGCCAGCGTGCGCTCCACGACGTGATGGACCGCACGACCTACCACTGCGCGCAGCACACGCGCCAGCTCATGCTGATGCTGGAGGAGTACGGCGTGAAGCCGGACCGGCCCATCACCATGGAAGACCTCAAGGGCGTTCCGGTGCCCGAGGCCGCCTGGGGCTGACCCCCTTCTTGATCGACAGGACACACCATGTACGAAGACCTCAGCCTCTACATCGACGGCGAATTCATCAAGGGTGGGGGGCGTCCCGCGCAGGACGTGTTCGACCCGGCGACGGGCAGCGTCATCGCACAGCTGCCGCACGCGACCAAGGAGGACCTGGACCGCGCATTGGCCGCCGCCCAGAAGGCTTTCGAGAGCTGGCGCCTGGTCTCGGCCCTGGAGCGCGGCAACATCCTGCGCAAGGTCGCGCAACTCACGCGCGAGCGCGCCGAAGCCATCGCCCGCAACATCACCGCCGACATGGGCAAGCCGCTGAAGGAAGCCATCGCGGAGGTGAACCGTTGCGCGGAACACCTGGAGTGGCACGCCGAGGAGGCGCGGCGCATCTACGGGCGCGTCGTCGCGGCGCGCGTGCCGAACGTGCGCCAGATGGTGCTGAAGGAACCGGTGGGCGTGTGCGTGGCCTTCACGCCCTGGAACTTCCCGTACAACCAGGCCGTGCGCAAGGTCGCCGCGGCGCTGGGCTCGGGCTGCACCCTGGTGCTCAAGGGGCCCGAAGATGCGCCGAGCGCCGTGATCGCGCTGGCGCGCCTGTTCCACGAAGCGGGCCTGCCCAAGGGCGTGCTCAACTGCGTGTGGGGCGTGCCGTCCGAAGTGTCGTCGCACCTCATCGCGTCGCCGATCGTGCGCAAGGTGAGCTTCACGGGCTCGGTGCCGGTGGGCCGCCTCATCGCGTCGATGGCGGGTTCTGGCTTGAAGCGCATGACGCTCGAGCTGGGCGGCCATTCCCCCGCGATCGTCTGCGAGGACGCGGACGTCGACGCCGCCGCCCGCGTGCTGTCGGCCGTCAAGTTCAACAACGCGGGGCAGGTGTGCGTCGCACCCAATCGCTTCTACATCCACGAGAAGGTGTACGACCGCTTCATGGCGTCCTTCCTCGAGCATGCGAAAAAGCTCAAGGTCGGCCCGGGCAGCGAGGCCACCACCACCATGGGACCGCTCGCGCATTCGCGGCGCGTGCCCGCCATGATGGAGATGGTGGAGGACGCCCGCGCGAAGGGCGCGCGCATCGAGCTCGGCGGCGCGCGCATGGGGGACAACGGCTATTTCTTCGCGCCGACCGTCATGACCGAAGTGCCGGACGACGCGAGCATCATGCTCAACGAACCCTTCGGCCCGGTGGCGCCGTGCGTGCGCTACACCGACCTCGACGAGGCGATCCGCCGCGCGAATGCGCTGCCCTACGGCTTGTCCTCCTACGCCTTCACCACCACGACGAAGAACGCGCTCAAGCTGCAGAACGGCTTGCAGGCCGGTAACGTGAACATCAACCACTCGGGGCAGGCCGCGCCTGAAATTCCGCTGGGCGGTGTGAAGGACAGCGGCATCGGCAGCGAAGGCGGGCAGGAAACCTTCGACGGGTACCTGGCCACCAAGCTCGTCACGCAGCTGGACTGAACGGGGGCCGCGTTGGGACTGACGCAGGACCTCGGCCGTTTCGTCGCGCAGCTGCGCTACGCCGCGCTGCCCGAAGGCGCCATGCATTGGGTGGGCCTCGCCTTCGCGGACACGGTCGGCACCATGATCGCGGGCCGCAACGAGCCCGTCACGCAGCGCCTGGTGAAGACCGTGCAGCCGGCGCCGGGCGAGAGCCGGTTGCTGTGGGGCGCGCAGCGCGTGCGCACGCTGGACGCGGCGCTGGTCAACGCGACTTCCGCCCACGCGCTCGACTACGACGACGCCGCGCAGAAATCGCACATCAGCACGATGGTCGTACCCGCCATCCTTGCGCAGGCCGACGCGCTGGGCTCGAGCGGGCAGGCGATGGCCACGGCCTACGTCGCGGGCTATGAAGTGTTCGCGGAGCTGATCCGCCGCGAGCAGGACATCATGCACAACTTCAGCTGGCATCCGACCGGCGCCTACGGCGCGATCGCGTGCGCGGCGGCGGGTGCGGTGCTCCTGGGGCTCGACGAAACGCAATCGGCCAACGCGCTGGCCATCGCCGCGTCGCACGTGGGCGGCGTGATCGCGAATTTCGGCAGCGACACGAAGCCGCTGCACGCGGGGCGCGGCGCGCACGGTGGCTTGTTCGCGGCGGCGGCGGCGCAGCAAGGCTTCACGGGGTCGCTGGACGCGCTGGAGCATCCCAAGGGCCTGCTCACCGCGGTGTCGCCGAACCGGCGTGTCGACCTGGAGTCGCCCAGCGAAGCGGGCCGGGTCTGGAAGATCACCCGCGACGGCATCAATCTCAAGAAGTACCCGGCCTGCTTCTGCGGGCACCGTGCCATGGATGGCCTGCACGACCTCATCGTCGAACACGACTTGCGGCCCGGCGACGTGAGCGCTATCACCGTGCACATCAGCCCGCGCAACAAGGCCACGCTGCGCTACAGCCGTCCGCAGACGGGCCTCCAGGCGAAGTTCAGCATGGAGTTCGCGATGGCCGCGATGCTGCACGCGCGCCGGGTCGGCCTCGTCGAAGTGACTGACGAATTCGTGCAGCGCCCCGAGATCCAGCGCGACATGGCGATGGTGTGCGTGGAGACGCAAGACGTGGACGATCCGCGGCGTCCGGGCGAAGTGCCGTTCGAGATCATCGAGGTGCGCACGAAGGACGGCAGGATGCTGCGCAAGGACGTCGAGTACGCTCGCGGCAATGCGGTGAATCCGCTCTTCGATGGCGAGCTGCTCGCGAAACTCGAAGGCTGCCTGGTTTACGGCGGCGTGGCCGATCCGGCGCGGCCGCTCTTCGACAGGCTGATTCGCATCGACCAGGCCGGCGGCACTGCGCAGCTGTAGCGGACTGCCTGAGCAGTTCCTACACCTCGTCCATCGCGCCGCGCAGATAGACGACGGCGCCGGTGTCTGTGGCGGCCAGTTCATGGGACGTGCCGCGCCTTCCCACGTGGTAGTCGCCGGCATGCAATTCGAGTTCGCCGATGCGGATGGTGCCCTGCAGCACCACGCACTCTTCGTCCATGCCGTGCACGTGCGCGGGCACTGTCGTGCCAGGCGCGACGCGCAGCATGACCGAGCGCGCGCCCTGGGAATCCCACAGGACCTTGCGCTCCAGCCCCGGGCACACCTTCTGCCAGCCCTCGCGGTCCGATGCGCGCACGGTCCGGTAAAGGGGCGCCCGATCCTGCGCGATGGTGCGCATGATGGTTGCCTTGGCCCGCGCCAGCAGCAATTCGTCGCCGGCTTGCACGGGGACCAAGCGGGCGTCGAGTTCCTCCAGCAGGTCCACGTCGATCTCGGGGATGAGGTTTCGGTTCATGCGCGCGCCTCCTGCGCCGGTGCCAGGGAAATGGCCGCCACCACCGCTGCAACGCTGCAGGGCGGGATGGTCGCATCCTCGCTGGCGGCGGGCACCGTCTTCGCGGCGGGGCCACTCTCGCGCGCGGGTGGCGCGAAGAAGCACTTGCGAAGCTTCTGCTGCGCCCGATAAACAAGCGACTTCACCGTGCCCAGCGGCATGCCGGTGAGCAGCGCGATCTCCGATTGGGAGCATTCGTGGAAATAGGCGAGCCCCATCACACGGCGCTCCAGCTCGTCCAGCGTGCCGAGCGAGGCGCGGACCAGCTTCGCATCCTGCGCGCGGCTCAGCAGTTGCTCGGGACCTTCGTCGGTGGAAGTCTCCGGGGCGGGGCTGTCGCCTGCATCGACACCTGTCCTGCTCTTTTCGTGCCGCAGGTGATCGAGCGCACGGCTGCGCGCGATCATCGCCATCCAGGACGCCGGCGAGGAGCGGCCCTCGTCATAGGCTGCGAGCGTCTTCCAGATCTGGATGTACACCTCGGCCAGCACGTCCTCGGCCTGCCCGTCGTCCACGATGCGACGGATTCGCCCCAGCATCCAGCGGGCGGTGGAGCTGTAGAGCTCCTCGAAGGCGCCGGTGTCGCCCGCGCGGCTTCTAACGATCAAATGTCCCAGTTCCCGGTTGTAGATGTCCCAGGTGTCTGACTGGGGGCAGGGCGTCTCGGCTGTTGGCATGGTGGTGGACGCTGACGCCCCGAAGTGTGGGGTTCATCTAATCAATACCGAGCCACGCGCCATGTAGGAATCCGTCACAAATGAGCCGGGGTCGCCGCTGACTTTGGCGCCTTTCTCCTACGCAACCGGTACGCGCGCAGCGGCGTACGTCCCTTCCCGGTCGACTATCGGCGCGTTTCAGCCCCGGCGCCGGGCCTGCGCGACGAGCCCCATGAGGACGTGCAGGTCCACCGGCTTCACGAAGTGGCGGTCGAAGCCGGCCGCCGCGGACTTGCGCAGGTCGTCTTCCTGCCCCCAGCCGCTCAGGGCGACGAGCAGCACGTCCTTGCCGCCGTCCAGCTCGCGGATGCGCCGCGCGGCCTCGTGCCCGCTGATGTGCGGCAGCCCGATGTCCAGCAGCGCGACGTCGGGCTGGAAGGCCTTCGCGGCGCTCACCGCCTCCAGGCCGTCGTGCACGGTGTGCGTCTCGTAGCCGAGCATGTCCAGCACCTGCGCCATGCTGAGCGCGCTGTCGATGTTGTCGTCCACCACCAGCACGCGCACGCCGCGCTCGTCGCCCGGCTCCAGCCGGTGCGCCGCGATTCGCACCGCGGCCGCGCTGTCCGCCTCGGCCAGCGGCAGCCGCACGGAGAACTCACTGCCCCGGCCCGCGCCGTCGCTGCGCGCTTCGACTTCCCCGCCATGCATGGTCACCAGCTGCTTGACGAGTGCGAGCCCGATGCCGAGGCCGCCCTGCGCGCGCTCCGAGTGCCGGTCGACCTGCGCGAACATGTCGAACACGCGCGGCAGCATCGACGGCGGGATGCCCACGCCCGAATCCTTCACGGTCACCACCGCCATGCCGCCTTGCCGCTGCGCGGACACTTCGATCCGGCCGCCGTCGGGCGTGTACTTGGCGGCGTTGTTCAGGAGGTTGGCGACGATCTGGCACAGCCGCGTGACGTCCGCCTGCACCATCACCGATTGCGGCAGCGGCAGGCGCACCGACAGCTCGTGCTTGCCGGCTTCGATCCAGGGACGGCTCGTTTCCACCGCGACCTGCACCGCGCTCGCGACGTCCGCGAGTTCGAGGCGCAGTTCGACCTTGCCCTGGCTGATGCGGCTCACGTCCAGCAGGTCGTCCACCAGGTGCACCATCTGGCCGAGCTGGCGCTCGATGATGTTGCGCGCGTCCTGCTGCACTTCGGGTTTGTCGGAGAGGCGCATGATCTGCAGCGCGTTGCGGATCGGCGCGAGCGGGTTGCGCAGCTCGTGCGCGAGCGTCGCGAGGAACTCGTCCTTTTTCTGGTCCGCCTCGACCAATGCGTCCATCGTCACGTGGAGCTGGGCCGTCGCCTCGGCCAGCGATCGTTCTGCGGCGATGCGTTCGCTGATGTCGCGGATCACGTAGAGGCGCCCGCCCTCCTGTCCCGCGGAGTCGCGCAGCATCGACACCGTCGCCTCGACCTGCGTGTCCCCGCCGTCGCGGGCGCGGTGCACCATGTTGCCGCGATACACGCCGGTCTTGCGCAGCTGGTTGTGGGCCGACTGGCGGGAGATGTCCCCGTCCGGCCAGATCTCCTCGAAGATGTCCGCCTTCGGGCGCCCGAGGGTATCCGAGGCGCTGCGGGCGTACTGGCGCTCCGCCGCTTCGTTCATGAACACGAGGTGGTCGTTCGCGTCGAACGCGAGCACGGCGTCTTCCATCTGCGCGAGCACGTCCTGGCGCAGCTTGTTGGTCGCGGCGCTGGACGAGTCGAGCGTGTAGATGTCGCTGCCCACCACCAGCGCATCGACGTCGCCCTGTCGGATCGCGGCGAGCGTGTCCTCGGCCTCGGCGAGGCGGATGCGCAGTTCTTCGTGCTCCCGGCGCAGCTCGTCCGGCAAAGGCTGCGGCGAGCCCTGCGGCAGGGCGGCGTCGTTCGAGCTCATTTCAGCTCCTGCCCGCCGGCCGGATGTTGAGCCCGTCCAGCAGGCGCTGGGCATTGGACATGTCGCCGATGAAACGGCGCGCGGGCAGCGGCCACACGCGCAGCAGCGTGGGCGCCGCGATGATCTCGTCGAGCGACGCCTGCTCGACGTTCTCCGAGATGCTGAGGATCTGCAGCTCGTAGCGGCCGGCGAGGTGGGCTTCGCAGAAGGCCCGGGTGTTCACCACCGCGCGCGCCGACATGGGCGCCGCGGCGCTGACGTACAGCCGCAGCAGGCATTCGCACGCAGGAGACTTCGGCTGCGTCGCGGCGTGTGCGGGCTTGCGCGTCATCCGGCGCGCACCAGGGGTTGGACGTCCAGGCCCACCAGCACCCGGTCCTCGTTGGACAGGTCGCCGATGATCTTGCGGATCGGCTCGGGGAATTTGCGCACGAGCGTGGGAACGGCCAGGATCTGGTCGCCCGCGGCGAGCTTGGGATTGACCAGCAGGTCGACCACCTCGATGCTGTAGCGGCCGGCCAGGTGCGTCTCGCAGACCTGCTTGAGGTTCTCCAGCGCGGCGGTGGACTTGGCGGTCATGCCGGCCACGTACAGGCGCAGTTGCCACTCGGCCACCTTGGGCGACGCGGCCTTGCGCGGGGTTTTGGCGGCGGGGCTCATCGTGCGCCTTTCCCGGCCGTGCGGCGCGCGGGCTTGGTGCCGGGGGTGCGTGCCGGGACCGGCGGCGAAACACCGCGAGACCTCGCGATCTCCCGCGACCGGGTGGCGATGCCCTCGGCTTCGAACCGCTCGCGCGCGATCATCGAGCGGACGTCGCCCGCGCGTTCCTCCGCCTCCGCATTGAGCGCGGCGATCTGCGCGTCCAGCGCCTTGCGCCGGTTGGCCAGGTCGCGCAGGCGCCGCTCGTGGTCCTGGGTGCGCAGGCTGGTGGCGGCCGCCTCCTGCGCTTCCTGCGCCAGGCGCGCCGTGCCGGTCAGCACGCGTTCCCCGGAGAGGTACACATCCACGAGGTCCACCCCGTGGTCGTTGAAGACGAATTCGCGCACCTGGTTCGAGTGCGGCATGCCGCGCGACTTGAGCACCTGCAGCGTGCGCGTGCGCTCGCCGTTGTACGCGAGGTTCGTGAGGAGCAACCAGCTGTCCATGAGCGACGAGACGCCGACCTCGGACGCCGCGACCACTGCCGCCGTGTCCACCGTCAGGCTGGTGAAGAGCGCCGTGATTCCCTCCTGCTTGAGGAAGTCGATGAGGCGCATCAACGTGAGCTTGAGCCCCATGTCGTTGTCCTGGGTGCTCAGGTTGCTGATGGGGTCCACCACCACGACCGCGGGCTTGAACTTGCGCACCATGTCGTACATGAGCACCAGGTGCTGCTCCAGGCCGTGCAGCGTCGGGCGCGACGCGTGGATCTGCAGCAGGCCCTTGTCGATCCACGGCTTCAGGTCCAGCCCGATCGAGCGCATGTTGCGGATGAGCTGGCTCTCCGATTCTTCGTACGCGAAGAGCAGCGCCCGCTCCCCGCGCGCGCAGCAGGCCTGCACGAAGCTCGCCGCCACGCTGCTCTTGCCGGTGCCCGGCGCGCCGGAGACGAGCACGCTGCTGCCGCTATAGACACCTTGGCCGCCGAACATCTCGTCGAGCCCGCGGATGCCCGTGGAGATGCGGCGGTTGGAAACGTTGTGGTCCAGCCGCAGCGAGGTGATGGGCAGCACGGACACGCCGCCCGTTCCGATGAGGAAGGGATATTCGTTGCTGCCGTGCGAGGAGCCCCGGTACTTCACGATGCGCAGGCGCCGCGTGGACACCTGGTCCACGATGCGGTTGTCCAGCAGGATCACGCAGTCGGCGACGTACTCTTCCAGGCCGTAGCGGGTGAGGGTCTTGTCGCCGCTTTCGGCGGTGATCACGGCCGTCACGCCCTTGTCCTTGAGCCAGTGGAAGAGGCGGCGCAGTTCGGCGCGCAGGATCGCGTGATTGGGCAGGCCCGCGAAGAGCGCTTCGATCGTGTCGAGCACCACGCGCTTCGCGCCGATCGAGTCGATCGCGTAGCCGAGGCGGATGAACAGGCCCTCGAGGTCGTATTCGCCGGTCTCCTGGATTTCGCTGCGCTCCACGCGCACGTAGTCGAGCGCGACCTTCTTCTGCTTCGCGAGCTTGTCCAGGTCGAAGCCGAGCGAATGCATGTTGTCGACGAGCTCCTTCGTGCTCTCCTCGAACATCATGAAGACGCCGGGTTCGTCGAATTCCATCGCGCCGCGCACGAGGAATTCGGCGGCCAGCATGGTCTTGCCGCAACCCGCGGCTCCGCAGACCAGGGTCGGGCGGCCGCGCGGCAAACCGCCCAGCGTGATTTCGTCCAGGCCGGAGATGCCTGTCGGGGCCTTCGGCAGCCCCTGGTCGGGCGGCGCTGCAGAGGTCCTTTTGCGGGAGGTTGCCATGGGGTGGATGGAGTTTGTTTTTGACGAATGGACTTTATTGCTGGGCCCTTTTTATCGACGGGGGCCACGGCCTTATGGCTGTGTCAGACTGGCCCGACAGGAGTCGTAGGTGGCGGGGCCACAGCCAGCATTGTCGCTGCGTAACCATGGATGAGCTTGGGTGTTTGGCACCTCTCCCTCTGGGGTAGGGTTGGGGTGGGGCTGACGGTGGTGGCTCGCGCTGGTCGCGTCAGGCGGTAGGCGGCAGGGGCTCATACTGCGGCGGTTTTTGCTTCGCAAAAACTACGCTGCTTTCGCTGCTCCGGCGGCGGCACCGCAAAAACTCGCTTCGCTGA